>NZ_BAWW01000006.1 GCF_000875975.1 Parachlamydia acanthamoebae
AATCATAGGTATAAACGGTTCGCATTCCATTTTTTTCGATTTTCTCTTCCAGATTTCCATCGAGCGTGTAGGTCATTCTTTCAATGGAACCATCAGGATATTTAATAGAGTAAGGCTGCCCTCGAATGGTATTTTGTTGCTGGGTTAAATCTCCATTTCCATTCCATGTTCTGCTCGTATATCCTAAAGCATTATATGCCAAGCATTCGGTAGCAAAAAGCTCTCCATTGGATCTGGGAATAGGGGGATAGATGGTTTTGACAAGGCGATTTAGGCCATCGTATTCATAAAAGGTTTTATTGCCGTAGTAGTCGATGCTTGCCGTGCGAGTATTGCATTCATCATTCGGAGTGAAAGTCTTTTATTTCATAACTTTTTGCAAAAATATCTATTGTACTATTTGTAGAATTAGTATTTATACTAAAACATTTTAAAGATTTTAATTTAGCGCCCATTTTCAACCATTTATTATGAATTAGATTCAATTCGTCCGAATCCATTAAACATTCAGCAGCCAAAATAGATTCATTAGCTACAATTCCAAAATTCATATTCGCTTTTAAAGCATAACAATCATGAAATTCAATTATCGAGGCAAGACCATCTGGCCATTCAACTAAAATTTTGACTATGTCTTGGTTATCGGGATCGCTTCTATCGATATGAATATATTTCAAGTTAGCATCATGCCATGGTAAATCATTAAAATTGATATTCATTTAAGTCCTTTAAGCTTTAATTATAAATTCAATATTTCGTTAGAAATGAAATTATTTCCAATATGAATTATTTTTTCTGATTGTAGAAAAAATATTCCTGACAAGCCGCTTTTCCTTTGTCTAGAAATGTTGAGAGCAGCAATCTCTTTTTTCTATCTGAACCTATCCCACTAATCTGTAGATCCAAAAAACTATGAGGCTTAGAGCCAAAAAACCTTTCCAGTAACAAGTCTTTCTTTCCCATCTTACAGCTAATCGTCTAAATTTCCTTTGCAACCAAGATATAGCCCGTTCAACCTTCCATCGCATACGTTTCAGAACAGTTTCAACCTTCTCTGCCTCTTTCCCTGGTTTTTTACGTCTACAAATCCCAGGAAAGATCCTACGTCTAAGCAACTTATCTCTAAGAGATTCTGCATCGTAGCCCTTATCCGCTTCAAGAATGGGAATTATGCCAGTATTTGACAGATCAACTATATGCTTGTGAACTCGATCTAGAAGGGGCTCAACACTCGTTAAGCGATTCATGAAGTCATAAGAAAAGTTCTTCCGGTAAGGTAGATGGGATCCTCTTTCACTTAGCACATTGCCATTGGCATCGAATGTGCGATAAAGGGTTTCACCTGCGGCATTGACTTGTTCCGTGACATTATTATGGGCATCATAGGTCCAATGTAAACGATAACGAGGGGATGGGGAGTGATCTGTTTCAAAGTGATCTTGGGCTGTGAGTCTGCCGTGTTTATCGTAGTGATTTAGTAGACGTTTGAAGCAGGTTTTTTCTCCGTTGGCATCGATACTGGAAAATTTTTCTTCTTCAGGTAAATAGATAAACCCTTCTTTGAGAGGTGCAATTTCATGCAATAGGCTCTGGCTTACAAGTGTACGATCT